>NZ_BCNX01000005.1 GCF_001571405.1 Methanoculleus thermophilus
ATAGCCATTCGTCGACACTAACTCTGCTCCTTGTTGTTGGTTTCGTCATTAACACAAGGAGCAACGGTTTTATAGATCTTTCCCCTCAGATGGAGCCGACCCTCGACTAGAGGGTTTCAACAGAGCCGAATGATCGAGCCTTCCGGCATCGCCTCCACGTTCACAGGAACACCCTCAAGGAGTTCGACGACATCGGCTAGGCCGCAGAAGACTCCCCAGGGATCCGGGAGGACCGCGGCGGTCACCTCCATCGTGACCTCCGGGTTGACGCCGTCCTTCTCCATGACCTCCACGACCCGCTGGAAGTAGACGTCCGTGCACTGCCCGGCCCGAATGGCGTCTTCGCCGACTATGAGAATCCTGCCCATGAATCCAGGTTGTCGCCGAAGATGTAAACCCTTCTGGACCGCGTCTCTCCTGCACCGAAAAGATGGGCTTTTTCCCATAAGACGTCGACCCGATAGACAGGAATGACGCACGGAGAAGTGTATGCCGCTATGCCGGCTAAAAGAGCCGCGGGGTGGGCCTAGTGCTCGGGATCATCGGGGGCACGAGCCTCCTCTTCGCCGACCTGCCGCCCCTCGAGAAGACGACCGTCGCCACACCCTATGGAAAGGCGGAAGTGTATACAGGAGCCTTTGCCCTCCTCCTGCGCCACCAGTACAGTCTCCCCCCGCACCGCATCAACTACCGCGCGTGTCTTTCGGCACTCGCCATCCTCGGGGTGGACCGGATCGTCGCCATCGGCTCGACCGGCTCCTTAAAGCCCGAGATCCCGCCGGGCTCGATCGTCATCCCGACCGACTACTTAAGCCTCACCGACATCCCGTCCATCTATGAGTGCAGCATCGAGCACGTCCGCCCCGAACTCGACGCGGACCTCATCCGCACCCTCGGCGAACTCGTCCCCGAAGCCCGTGTAGGGGGCGTCTACGCCCAGACCCGGGGACCCCGGATCGAGACCGTCGCCGAGGTCAAGGGGCTTTCAAAGGTTGCCGATATCGTCGGGATGACGGTTGCAAGCGAAGCGACGCTCGCCCTGGAACTAGGAATGCGATTTGCCGCCCTCTGCACCGTGGACAACTATGCAAACGGTCTCGGGAGCGAGACCCTGACCTACGAACACATCCTCGCGACCTCTCGGGCGAATGCCAAAAGGACAGGGGATATCCTTGAAAAAATTGTGGAACGACTTGCATGACAGACTTAGATGACATCTTTACTGCCCGGGGCTCGGTCCTGATCGCCGGGGCCTCCATCAACGGATCGACTGCAGACATCGCGATCGACGAGACCGGAACGATCGCCGCGATCGGGGAGGACGCCCGGCGGGCGATCGACGCCGATATCGTCATCGACGGCTCCGACCGGCTTGCCGTCCCAGGCCTTGTCAACACCCACACCCACGCCGCAATGACCCTGCTGCGGGGGTATGCAGACGATATGCTGCTGCAGGAGTGGCTCTCGCAGAAGATCTGGCCGCTTGAGGCACACCTTACAGGCGACGACGTCTACGCCGGGACAAAACTCGCGTGTCTGGAGATGATCAAGAGCGGTACCGTCGCGTTCAACGACATGTACTTCTTTATGGATCGGGCTGCAGCGGCGGTTGACGATATGGGGATGCGGGCGACGCTCGCCTACGGGTTCATCGACCTTGGGATGGAAGAGAAGCGCGAGGCCGAGATCAAGGCGACCGAAGCCCTCGTTGATCACATAAGATCGCTCAATAACCCGCGGATCCAGGCGGCCGTCGGTCCCCACTCCGTCTACACCGTCTCCCCCGAGGGTCTCTCCTGGTGTGCGGAGTACGCAAAGGAGCAGGGGATCGGGATCCACGTTCACCTCTCCGAGACCGAGAAGGAGGTCACCGACTGCGTCGCGCAGTTCGGCAAACGTCCCACGTACCTTCTCGACGAGTACGGCTGCCTCACCCCCCGGACCGTCGCCGCGCACTGCTGCTGGCTCGACGAGGCCGAGTGCCGGCTCCTTGGAGAGCGCGGGGTCTCCGCCTCCCACAACCCGGCAAGCAACATGAAGCTCGCCGTCAACCGGGCGATGCCCTACCACTGGCTGAAGCAGTATGGGGCAAACGTCGCCCTCGGGACCGACGGCTGCTCCTCGAACAACAACCTCGATATCTTTGAGGAGATGAAGTTTGCCGCGCTGCTCCAGAAGTTTGCCTGGAATTCACCGACCCTGCTTCCCGCCGGCGAGGCTGTCATGATGGCGACCGCGGCGGGCGCCCGGGCGCTCGGTATTGGCCCGGGGACGCTGACCGTGGGCGCACCGGCCGATATCGTCCTCCTCGATGCCCGGGCGGTCTGCAACACCCCGCTCTACAACCCCGACTCTAACATCGTCTACGCCTGCAACGGCGGTGCGGTCATGACCGTCCTCTGCGGAGGCAGGGTCCTGATGCACGAACGGACGGTGCCGGGCGAAGAAGAGATCATCCAAGAGGCTGCTGCGGCAGCCCGGTCGCTCATCGAGCGGGCAAAAAATTCGGCCTGATCAGGTCTGGAGGAGGGCAGGGCCCCCTCCCCTCGAACCGGTCATGCGCCAGGAGTATAGAGGTAGATATCCCAGTTCCCGGACCGGTTATCCATCCAGACGATCCGATCGCCTGATATTTGCGGGAGATACTGCGCAGCGTTGTCGCTCGTGATCTGCTGGATCTCCCCGGTGGTGATCTCATACAGGTAGATGTCATCGGTATCCTGACTCGTGGCGTTCTGCCAGACGACTAGATCCCCTGATATATCGAGGTAGGTGACCAGCCCCGGCGGGCCGCCGGCGATCCGCTGCTCCTCACCAGACGTGAGGTTATGGATGACGAGCGACGACGAACCGTTCCCCACCTCGGACCAGACGGCCCGGTCTCCGGAGATCGCCGGGAACCCCTGCATCGCGCTGCTGCTTGCAAGCGATACCGGTGCTCCTCCTCCCTGACTCACGAAGACGGTATAGTTCCCGCTGCTCTGGTCAGCCCAGATGACAGTATCGCCCGAGAGATCGGGCGAGATGATCAGGGGATCCCCCTGCACCGGGCCGGATGAAATCCGCGTCGTCTCTTGAGTTGTCAGGTTCATGGCATAGATGCCACCATCGTCTCCGGCCCGCCCATCAAGCCAGACGACCGTATCTCCATCGATTGCCGGCACATTTCCGCCGGTTCCGTTGGTGATCGGGGTCTCCGTCCTGGTTGTCGTATCATAGAGCCAGATCTCCGGTGTTCCTGAACGGCTGTCCTCCCAGACGATACGGTTCCCCGAGATCTCCGGCCAGAGCGCGATGGCATTCCCGTCGGTGACCCTAGTCTCTGTGCCGCCGGCGATATCATAGAGGTAGATGTCGGCGCCGCCGTGCCGTCCATCCACCCACACGATCCTCTCGCCGTCAATCGCTGCGGAGATCTGGTCGCTTTGGTTCGTCGTCACCTGCACCGGGGCGACTGCACCGGTCTCCCCGACCGGTGCCGCACCTGCAGCGGCCGCCAACGCTACAATAAAGATACATACAAGATACAGGAGTCGATGATCCATGGATCTCCCCCGGGGTGGGGTAACGTCCATGGTATAAAAATGAAGTTATGATGATGCCTGAAGAAGTCTTCCGGAGTTTCTATTCTTGAGCGCCTTTTTGGATCAAAAAAAGGTTTACGCGGTCTCGATCTTTGATTCGTTCTCAAGACCGAGCTCCTCGATCGCCATCTCCCGCATCTTGAACTTCATGATCTTCCCGGATACCGTCATCGGGAAGTCATCGACGAACTTGACGTAGCGTGGGATCTTGAAGTGCGCAATCCGGCCGCGGCAGAACTCCTTCACTTCATCTTCCGTAAGGGTCGCACCGTTGACGGGTTTGACCCAGGCCATCAGTTCCTCGCCGTACTTCCTGTCGGGCACCCCGATTACATAAACATCGGCGATCTTTGGATGGTTATGGAGGAACTCCTCAATCTCGCGCGGGTAGATGTTCTCTCCACCGCGGATCACCATATCTTTCAGCCGCCCGACAATCTTGATGTAATCCTCCTCGTCCATCACGCCAAGATCGCCGGTGTGGTTCCAGCCGCTCTCGTCGATCGTCGCCCGGGTGGCGCTCGGGTTGTTGTAATACCCGCGCATCACGCAGTAACCCCGGGCGCAGATCTCCCCGGTCTCGCCGCGGGGAACGATCCGCTTCGTGTGCGGATCGACGATCTTGATCTCGGTGTGGGGGAAGGGTTTTCCCAAGGTCGTGATACGCCGCTCCAGCGGATCGTCGGTCGTCGTCATTGTGACGCCGGGTGAGGTCTCGGTCTGTCCGTAGACGATCACGATCTCGGACATATTCATCTTCTTGTTGACCTCACGCATCACTTCGATTGGACAGGGCGACCCGGCCATGATCCCGGTCCGGAGCGTATCGAGACGATACTTCGGGAAGTTCGGGTGGGAGAGTTCCGCGATGAACATCGTCGGCACGCCGTGGAGCGCCGTGCACCGCTCGTCCTGAACCGTACGGAGGACCGCTTCGGCGTCGAAGATCGGCGATGGGAGGACCATCGTGGCGCCGTGAGTGACGACGGCCATATTCGAGAGGACCATCCCGAAGCAGTGGTAGAACGGCACCGGGATACATAGCCGGTCTTTATGGGTGAACTTCATCCCTTCGCCGATGATGAAGCCGTTGTTCAAGATATTGTGGTGAGTCAGGATGACCCCTTTCGGAAACCCAGTCGTCCCGCTGGTATACTGGATGTTGACCGGATCGTCGAAGTCAAGCGCCTCTTCCCGCTCTCTGAGTTCGTCGGGGCTGATGAGCGCGGCCTTCTCCATGAGCTCGTCCCAGGTGTACATCCCGTTGTAGGGAATATCCCCAAGGAAGATGACATTTTTTAAGAACGGGAATTTGTCGCTGTGGATCCGACCGGGTTTTGCCTCGAATGCCTCCGGGCAGGCCTCGTAGAACATACCAACGTAGTCGGAGGTCTTGAACCTCCCTTGAATGATGAGCGTCTGGATCTCCGCCTGCTTCATGGCGTACTCGAACTCATAGGTCCGGTAAGACGGGTTGATGTTCACCATGATGGCGCCGATCTTTGCCGTGGCGAACTGGACAAGCACCCATTCCGCATAGTTCAGCGCCCATATTCCAACCCGGTCACCGCGCTCCACATCAAGCGCCATGAGGGCGCGCGCAAGGGTATCGACGCGCTCGAGAAACTCCGCATACGTCCAGCGGATATTCTGATGGACGGAGACGAGCGCCTCGTTATCCGGATGCGCTGCTGCAATTCGGTTCAGCATCTCACCGATGGTGATGCCAAGAAGAGGTATCTGCGAGTTCCCACACGCGTAACTGCCCTCAACCATTCTATATAAATGGGTCAGCATATCGTTATATGGTTTACTGGTTTTTCCAGCGCAATCCTTATGTTTCATGACGTCGACGATATAGAGGAAAGGGGTCGTGGCCTAGTCCGGAATGGCGACGGGCTCCAGCGGTCTTTGCACGTGATGAACAATGGGTCTCCTGAATACGAGATGATGACCCGTTGGAGCACTGATGCATGTCGGAGAGACCCGTCGATCGTGAGTTCAAATCTCACCGACCCCACGTTCTTTCGATCTTTTGCCTGATACTGTGGGGTATCTTCCTGGAACTTTTTCAGACTGAATCCAAGGATACTTGCTTCGTATCTGAAGATAGAGTAGGCGCTGGCGGTTCCTTTCGCACCCCCGCGTGAGCCCATGCCCTATCTCCTGAGTTAAATCATTCCGTCTTCTTTCTCTCTTCAACTGCCGCTGCCCGGCTTCGGTCGGTCTCGCGATAGGTCAGCGCTGAGATGTCGCCGTCACTCTCGATGTAGGCGATCCGCACCTCCTCGATACTGGCGATACCCAGTGCACGGAGCCGCTCGCGGAGGTCATCATGCGTCATCAGTTCTCGCCTGAGGCTCTTTTCGATGATCTTCCCGTCCTCGATCACTTTCAGTGCTTCAGGGGAGACAATCTTGCGGATTCGTTGGCTCTTGTACTGCCCGATGGATACGAGTACTGAGAGGGCGAGGAGTGTCGAGGCGCTGACCAGAGCGGCAAGCAGGGAACTGTCACCGGCAGTGAACGCTTCTGCGATGCTCTCAGATATGATGAGCAGGAGAATGAGGTCAAAGGGGGTCAGCTGCCCGAACTCGTGCCTGCCGATGAGCCGCATGACAAGCAACAGAAAGAAGTAGATTACCGCCGCCCGGAGGATGAGTTCAAGGAGCGGCGTCTGGAGGGTGAAAAGTTCCGACATGCCCGGCGCAAGAGAGCGAGGATGGATTATACCTTTCGTCACCCTCACAGGCCGCACCCGACCGCCCTTCCTTGGGGCGGAACCTCCGCTCTATTCATTCCTCTTCGCGAAATGTCCCCTTGCAGGGCTGGTTCAGGAGGGGAACCGGGAGGTCTTTAATAGGAGTCCCACTAATATTTCTGCACTATTTGAGGGCATGCATATGTATCTCATCGGTGAAGCACTGGTTGGAGACGGCGCAGAACTTGCGCACATTGATCTGATAATGGGGAACAAAGAGGGCGCGGTAGGGCAGGCGTTTGCAAACTCACTCTCACAACTCTCAAAGGGGCACACACCGCTTCTTGCGGTCGTCAGGCCGAACCTGCTGACGAAGCCCTCGACGCTCATCATCCCGAAGGTCACTCTAAAGAAGGAGTATCAGGTAAACCAGATGTTCGGACCCGTCCAGGCGGCGGTCGCGAAGGCAGTCGCCGACTCGGTCGAGGAGGGCGTCTTTGAGGGGATCGATATCGAGGACACCGTCATCCTGGCGAGCGTCTTCCTTCACCCCACCGCACAGGACTACAACAAGATCTACCGGTTCAACTACGGCGCGATGAAACTCGCGATCCGCCGGGCTCTCGACCGGTTCCCTGACGTCGAGACGCTCATGCACGAGAAGGACCGGGCGGCCCACGCGGTCATGGGCTTCAAGGTCCAGCGCCTCTGGGACCCACCGTACCTCCAGGTCGCGATGGACCTTGTCGATAAGAACCACATGCGCAAGGTCCTTGAGTCGCTGCCCCAAAACGACCACCTGATCATCGAGGCGGGCACACCCCTGATCAAGAAGTTCGGGCTCTCGATCATCTCCGAGATCCGCGAGATCCGGCCGAATGCGTTCATAGTCGCCGACTTAAAGACGCTTGATACCGGCAATCTTGAGGCCCGGATGGCCGCCGATGCCGGTGCCGACGCCGTCGTGATCTCCGGCCTTGCGCCGCTCTCGACGATCGAGAAGGCGATCGAGGACACCCGGAAGACCGGGATATATACGGTCGTCGACATGCTCAACGTCGAGGATCCCCGCGCCGTCATCGAGCAGTTGAAAGTGAAGCCGGATGTCGTGGAGCTCCACCGCGGTATCGATATCGAGGAGACTACTCACGCCTGGGGAGACATCCCGGCGATCAAGAAGGCGGGCGGCGAGCGGCTGCTGGTCGCGACCGCGGGCGGTATCCGGCAGGACGTCGTGAAGGACGCGCTCAAGGCCGGTGCGGACATCCTGGTCGTCGGTCGGGCTATCACCGCGAGCAAGAACATCCGGCATGCGGCGGAAGAGTTCCTCGAGGAACTGAACACCGAAGAGATCGATCAATTCCGGGTTATGACCGACTTTTAGTCGGTCAGTACCTTTTTTCTGCCGGAGAATTTCCGGTAAAATTATCCGGCGCTCCCAGAAATGCACGCCATCTCGGAAATAGGTTAAAGTGAGCAGAACGGCATTACATTAACCATGACGTATCCCGGCTTGGTGAGCAGACGAACTCCAGCCGATGAGGGATCCCCGGCTTCCGGGACGAATTCAGCCGCGAACGGTTACCGGCGGCTGAACTGGAAGTGCATGCTCTCGATGTACATCGGTCATGCCACACTGTATCTCCTCCTCCTTGCAGCCTATATCCTTGTGAGATCCCATGCGCAGGGGTTCTTGGGCTTTTATTATGAGCCCGTCATGTATGCCTTTACCGTGCTCCTTGCGATCGTCCTGGTCTACACGATGGCGGCTCCGCCGGTCTTCTACGTCCGCTACCGCTACCGGATCACCGACGACCGGATTGACGTGCGCTCAGGGGTCCTCGTGCTGCGCCACATCCTGGTGCCGATCGAGCGGGTGCACCAGGTGGAGATCTCTCGAGGCCCGATCAACAGCATCCTTGGCCTTGCGGAGGTCACCATAACCACCGCCGGCGGCGTTGCAACGTTGAGTTACCTCGAGGTCGAAGAGGCGGAGCGGGTTGCTGAACTGTTAAACAGCCTGGTTGGAAGGATGCTCAGGGAGAGACTATCGGCGACCCCGGCCTCGCTCTCCGGGCCTGCAGGTGACTGAACATATGGTCGTGCCCGGCGAGAAGATCAGATGCCACCCAAGCATCATCGTGGAGAGGTCGCTCTCGGGAGTCGTGCTCCTCGCGTTCCTCGTTACACGGTTTGAAGGGACTCCAGTAGCGGCCGTCCTTTTGGCCGCAATCGTCGCGCTGCTGCTCTTTTACTACAGACAGTGGAAGCTGACGACAATCCGGTTCAATGAAGCAGAGATCGTAGTGGAGAGGGACACTCTCTTTAAGATGAAGAAGACCCTCCCCTATACAAAGATTGCATCGGTCAACGTGAACCGGGGCATCATAAACAGGCTCTTTGGAACCTCGAGGCTGCAGATCAACATCAACTCCGGCAGCAGCGCAACAGTCCCGGAAGCGGTCCTGACGTTTCGCCGGGATCTGGCGGACGAGTTGCGGTCCACGATATCGGAGCATCTCTACGGCCAGGAGATCGCACCGGACGAGGACAAGGCAGTTGAGCCCCTCGTATCCTTCTCACCGGTGGATGTGATCATCCACGGCCTCTTCAGCGTCTCGACCTACCAGACCTTCGTCGGCTCGCTCTTCCTGGCTTACTCGGTCTTTGAACTGTATACCTCTATGGGCACGGGGTTTGGGGCCGACGGTAAGGCTCTCATCTCCCTGCTGATCTTCGTTGCGGTCCAGGTAGGACCGTCGATATCGCTCATACTCCGCTATTACAACTACCGGGTCTACCGCCGGGGCGAGACGATATACCTGGAGCACGGTCTGCTCCGAACCTACAAGACATCGTTTGAAGTCTCGAGGGTCAATGCCATCCGGGTAAAACAGACGCTTATCGCCAGGCTCATGCACCGGTCGTGCATTGAGGCCGAAGTAGTGGGGCTCGCGTCTGGGAGCGGGGAGAGCCTCCGTCCCATCCTCTGTCTCTTGAAGGACGATGCGACGCAGCAGCGGCTCCTTGAGGAACTGGTGCCGGAGTTCGTGGACGGCCACGCCCGGGAGCGCCAGCCGGAGGAGGCAAAGGGCGTCCTCCTGGTCCGGGCCGCCATAGCCTCGC
The DNA here is from genome assembly GCF_001571405.1 of Methanoculleus thermophilus. Taxonomy (NCBI): domain Archaea; kingdom Methanobacteriati; phylum Methanobacteriota; class Methanomicrobia; order Methanomicrobiales; family Methanomicrobiaceae; genus Methanoculleus; species Methanoculleus thermophilus. The sequence continues at coordinate 9,412 of NZ_BCNX01000005.1, forward strand.
TCGTGCTCGTCCTGGCGGCGGCCTACCCGTCGGTCTACGTCTACCGCGAGACGGCGGCGATCCCCGGGATCGCCGGAACAGTCCTCCCGTTCGCCCTGCCGCTCGCGACGGCGGCCGCGGCCCTCGCGATATGCTACGCGACGTACGTCTCGTACCGGGTCACGGAGTTCGGCACCGGCGCCGACCTCTTTTCGTTCGTGAACGGCGCCGTCGACCGCGAGACGGTCGTGATGAACTACGACAAGGTGCAGATGGTCCGGATAACACAGGGCCCGGTCGCCCGGCTCTTCGGCGTCGCCCGGGGGAGGGTCTACCTGCTCTCGGCGGTCGGGGGAGCGAGCGTCTCGTCGGGGTATTTCGCCGGGAGCCGGCTCGCCGCCATCGGGGAGACCGTCATGGAGCGGATCGCGAGCGGGGAGTACGATTGGCGGAAGAACAGTGTCTGAGGGGAGTTGCCGCCTCAGGATGAAGGAGCGCGCCGGAACTGGGCTGGAGCGGTCTATCCGAAAGGGATAATGCTCCCCCTGTAGTATACCTCTCATAGAGGACTCCGGTGCACGCAATCATCCACGAGAAGATCCCCGAGATCGCCGGCATCGCGGCACGCCACCGCGTAAAAAGGCTCGGCATCTTCGGTTCGGCGGCAGGGGACCGGTTCGACCCGGCATCGAGTGACATCGATTTTGTCGTCGAGTTCGAGCCGATGACCCCGGTGGAGCATGCACGGGCGTACTTCGGTCTCGCCCAAGACCTGGCCCGAGCCTTCGGCCGCGAGGTCGATCTCGTTGAACTGTCCGCGGTAAGGAACCCGATCTTTCGCCAGGCGGTGGAAGAGACCGCGAGGGAGATCTATGCCGTCGCGTGAGGGGAGTGCTCCTGTGGGTACTGCCGAGGCTGACGAAGACGAACGCTGGCTATGAGTGCTTTCGTTTTACACGATGGTAGGAAGTAGCATCGTCATTTCGGATCAGATAACTGGCGCACTACCTCACCGTGAAGAAGCGGAAACTTGACTCCACAACACCCCTTTACGAAATCGGTCGACAGGGCGCCAACGAGAGATTCCAGGAGATGCCGTGATCGTTTACGTGAGTGTAGAAAGTGGGGTTCAAATTCCAAGCGTGATGGGAATGCCGGTCCGACTAAAAAATACATCAATCAATTCTTCAAAATGCATACAAACACCACCTGAGAAAAAACCAAAAAGTTTTTCCTTGTTCGATAGATATGAACGCTCATTCAATGACAGGTGGTTAATAGAGTAATATATTAAGGTGATACTATGGCAAGGCGTAAAAATCCTTTCGACATTGATCTCCCCTCAATTACTGGACCAGTGGACGTATTTGGCAATGGACCGGGAAAGTCTCAAAAAAAATCGAACAAATCTAAGTTAACCCAAACTCAAAAGACTAAAATTAAAAATGTTGTTGGAAAGTGTGAATATCCAGGATGCAATCATCCACCTCATGAAGTACACCATATTAAATGGCTGGAGGAAGGCGGGACAGATACATACAGTAATCTTGTAGTTCTTTGTGGCTCTCATCATAACGATGCACATGGAAAGAATCCGCAGGGAAATATGATACCTAAAGCAAAACTAAAGAGCATCGTTACTAAAAGGTCTAAAGCCAAATCTGACAACATTAAGGCGATCTTGAAAAATGTCGGCATACGGGGAGGGGGAAGCAGGGAAGACAACCGAGATCCTTGGGATATCGACTTTAGGTTTTAGGGGTTAAATCTCGTTAATCGTTCAATACGGGGACTTATGGGAGATAAATGTATAATCTGTGGGAAATTCGTTGGATTGTTCCAGAAATACGTCGTTTATCCTGGCAGAGAAAAAGGTGCTCTCGAGATTACATCAGGGCAACCGATATGCAATAAGTGTCAAGAAAATATGTTTGACACTATCAATGCAGAAGAAACGGCAAACATAATTTTGTTGCTGCAAAACGGAAAGGCCCAAGAAGCATTAGAAAGACAGATGGAGAATTACAATCCCAACAGTCCTGCGAGTAATTATAACGTTGGAAATCTCCTCAGTAATTTACACCGTCTCGATGAAGCCTTAGAATATTACGATACTGCTCTCTTCTTAGATACGCATTATGTTAAAGCATGGTATAGAAAAGGAGCATTGCTCTTCTATACAGATAGACATCCTGATGCTGCAAAATGCTTTGAAAACGGCTCTGTTGAAACCCTCTAGTCGAGGGTCGGCTCCATCTGAGGGGAAAGATCTATAAAACCGTTGCTCCTTGTGTTAATGACGAAACCAACAACAAGGAGCAGAGTTAGTGTCGACGAATGGCTAT